>NZ_JAQTHU010000002.1 GCF_029433255.1 Lactobacillus sp. ESL0791
GAAAAATCTACCTCACAACTTGATAAAGCCAAGAATGGCATGAGTTACTACACTAGCGGTTTAGCCGACCTGCAAAAAGGTTATAAAGAATCTACTCAACTGAGTCAATCATATATCGACCGCCTTAAAGCCGAGGGTAAAGAATCTGAAGCTAACGCTAAACTAGAGCAACAAAAACCGAATAAAAAGAAAGAAGTGAGACAGTAATGTCTATTCCTGTATTAACTCTTTGCACGGATAAAAATACTACTAGCGTTGACCTTGATAGAATTACCATTCGTCAATCAGAAGCAGGTCTGGTTATTAATGCCAACCTCATAGATGCCGACAATAATGCCTACAACCTTAATAACTGCAAGGTCAGTTTCGGGGAAAATAAAGATGGCGGCAAGATGGTTGATGACGACAATGTAGCTATTACTGATGCCATCGCTGGCCAAATTAGTTACAAACTAAATGCTGCTGTGTATCAGGCAAGTGGTAGTGCGTGGTTCGAAATTACTAATACTGCTAATATCCTGATTGACACTACTACTAACTTCCACGTTGAAGTAATCAAACAGGCCGATCTAAACGTTGATAATGACAATTACTGGAGCAAGGCCGAAGCGATGTTAACTCATATTCAAGCATTTATGAATAAAATTCAAAATGATTTGAATAGCTATGAAAGCAGTAAAACTGCTGATATCAATAGCCTGGTTAGCACTACCACAGCCAGCATTAATAAACTCAGCAATGACACTAATGCAACCTTGCAAAACTATAAGGACCAACTCGCTGATTATGATGCGAAATACAAGACACTAGATGATAACTGGGCTACTGAAATAGCAAAGCTGGATGGCCAGATTGATGCAGTCAAGCAGCAGGCTATCAAAGATTTTCAAACGCAGCGAGACCAGCTTAATTCTGACTTTACTGATTTTGAAGCTGATTTAAAAGCTGACTTAAACAGCAAAATCACTGATATTAACTCAGCAATTAGCACTCTTTCTAGTACCACAATTCCTAGCCTTGAAGCTAGGGCAAATGCAATCAGTGACAAATTGGACAGCCTAAAAACTGATTTCAACAACATTGACTTCACTTCTTTTGTCACAAAAAACGACTGGAATACATTAACTGCTAAAGTTGATGGTATGTACAGCAATGACCAGATTGATGAAAAACTGGCTCAGACAGGCAAGGTCAAAACTGTTGAAGGTGAAGAGCCTGGCGAAGATGGCAACGTGGAGCTGCTGAAAGATGGCAGTAAAATTAGTACTGCCATTGCTACTGCCAAAACTGGTGCCATCAGTGATGCTGAAGCTTACACCAATACGCAAATTGCTGCGATTCCGAAAATAGATTTATCTCCGTATGCTAAGAACACTGATCTAGTTGTTGTCAGAACTACTGCTAATACTGCTAATAGCCAGGCTATAGCTAACAAACAGTCTATTAATAATTTACAGAATCAGGTTACAGCACTTAATAGCAAGCAATATGTTTATGATGCAGGTTATGATTCAGCAGCGCTAAGTTACTCTCAAAACCATCCTGATGTGATTGTTTTTGGAAATTAGAGGGAGAAACAATGGCAATTTATTATAACGGAAGAAGCCACAATCATTTTTATTATGGCGGTAAAAAATGGACCCAAGATCCAGAGAGTGTTATTGGCAAAAAAATGTTTATTCCTGCTGGAACAAGAAAGGTTTTAGATTATGGTAATGGCTATGATGGTGAATTTGATACAAATCAAACTTTGACAATATTGGGTATCTATATCATGTCTGATTATTATGGGGGCCAGTACTCAGGTAGTATTAAACTATACCAATACTTGGATATGAATATCAACCAAGGAGAACCGCATTGGGTAAACCAAACAGATGTAACCATTCTGGGAGGGTAATTAAAAGACTTATTTACTTAATACATTACCTAGCTGCTTTTTTATGAAAGGAAATATTATGACAGAAACAACAAACACGGCAGCAAATGCTGCAGGTAACTCAGTTACTGAACCGGAGAACATGATAGTTATTTATAAATCAACCGATGATGAACCATGCACACCATTTTTGGCATTTGCACCGATTAAAACAAGTTGGCCACTGGTAGCAGAAGCGCCAGATATGACTAAACTAAAAAATCCTAAATATAGTTGGCCAACACATATTTGGGTAGAATCGGATGGTGCCGCACAAGGACAGCTAATTGCACAGTTGCAGAAAACAATAGCGACGCAAACGCAGACTATTTCAGATGTAAAGCAAGACCAAACTTCCACTCAGACTACACTGACTGCCATCCAAGATACACAAACTAAGCAAACAACGGCAATAGGCCAAGTAGTAGAGCTGGTTTCTAACCTAGTGGCTAATCAAAAAAAGTCAGCAACTACTGATGGAGGTAATGCCTGATGATTAATTTTCATGACATACTTAAGCAACTGTATATCGAATTATATCAAGCCCATGTTTATGACAATACTAAGATTGCTAATTTTGTTCAGATGGGCATAATAAATGGACAAGATTATAAAGATATTACCGGTATTGATTACAAAGTATCTGTATCAGCTTAGGAAGGACGCTGGTTACTACGGATTTCACTAATATTGACTGGGGTGTTATCTTTAATTGGCTAAGTCAGCTGGGTATCTTTGCTTGGATTGCTAGCATCTGGCAAGGTCATAGAAATAAGGTTAAAACTAAAAAGGCATTGCTTAACCAGCTTCCACAGTTAGTAGCAGATGTAGCCACCATTACTACCTTAGTTGGTGAATTAAAGACTGGCGAAATTGAAGAGCTGCACACTAGTCTCGATGCTCTTTGTTACGAAGCAATTCAGCAAGGATTTATTACTGAAGAGCAGTTTACCAGGTTGAATCAGGTCTATAATGTGTACCACTCGCTAGGTGGTAACGGTTCTGGAACGAAATTGTACCAACAGGCTAGCCAGTTACCAATTAAAAATACTGACGAGAAGGCATAGAAAAAGGCTCGGCTATTTTAGTCGGGTCTTTTTTTTGTATATATGCTACCAACGTATTTCATTATGACCAGAATCAAGGTTATAACCCATTTCTTCTAGCTTATAAAATATATTTTCATCTGGATTATCTGGCAGATAAAATGTATCCTCATTTATAAGATGTGGGATTTCATCAATGTCTATATACAGATTAACATCTTTAAAATCATAACATAAATATGTCTCAGTTTTAAACCATTTTCTTTTTTTCTTTTCTGTATAACTACTATCAAGCAAAATAATGCTTCCACATACTTTATTTGCATTAATGAAAGCGCATGTATCATTTATATCTTTACTAGTGCTTTTTATTCCTTGGAATGTAATACGTTTAAACTCGTCAATTACTCCATCATCAATAAACTTTTGTACATAATCGGGAACTGTATCAAATTTAAGTGTTATCCATCTAGGCACACGTATACTATTATTGCCTTGTGATACGGCTTCATCAATTTTTTTCAGTAGGAGTCCCAATGCATAATCATATATATTATAGTAAGAATCGCTATGGCAATGACTAAAAGGTTTCTCGTTCGTATCAATAATAATGTCATCGTCGCTATAACTATATATCCTTTTAGTATCCATTTCTTCCCATGGGTGAACAAGTATATCTCTAATCTCACTCATTACTTTTTTATTAGGCGACGCATTTATTTCTGACTGCTTGTGAGCTTCTTCTGCACTTGTTATAAAAGTCATTTTCTTTGAGCACTTTCTTGTAAACCTTTTACTAGTTACATTGTACTACTAGCTTAGCTAAACTTGGAATTGCTAACGTAAACTCCAGAAAGATATTTAAAAAGGATTTTGACTCGACTATTTCGAGTCTTTTTTTGCTTGGTCTATTTTTAATTTTAAGTCATATATTTCCCTTTTTAACTTTTTTTCTTTCTCTTTTCTGGCTTTTTCATCTACATTGTTATCTATAACAATGTTTAAGCCCCTTAATTCGCACTCAAGAATATATAACTTTATTTCATCAAGTTTAATATCTCCTACTTTCAGCTTTTCTATATCTTCTTGTGCAACTTTAAAATTAAACTTGTTATCGATAATAGTGCGTTCATTATTTATTGTATAATAGTATTTAATTACTATCGTATAGTCATCCTTTAAAAATTGAGGATTGCCTTCTTTAATGTATCTATTATAATTATAATCGTATTTATTTTTGCAACAATCAGTTGCTTTATCATCGTTTTTAAATTCATCAATGAAAACATCCTTAAGTATATTTATTATTTTTTCTCTCGAAAGAGTGGATTTTTTATATTCTCCTACTTTCACATTTTGGATACGTGGAAAATCGATTAGTGGTTCATTATCTACAACCCTCTCTCCATATTTATTATAATAATTGGTTCTTTTAGGTGTTTTTTGCCAAATATCAATTGCAGGTTGAAGAAACAAAATTGATACTGTTGAAGAAGCATTTACAGCTAAAACTGACCATTTTGTAGGTATAATTTGTGACTCAGTAGCATTATCAATAATTTCAATTTCGGGGGTCCTTTTTTGCTCCCATCTATTATTTGATAGTGCAACTATAACTGCAGAAACAGTTCCAATAGCAGATATTAAGTCAATAATGGTATTATTTCCTATACTTTTCGTCTTGATTAGTATCAAGCTAACTATAATGGCTCCTGCTATACCACCGACAATTAGACCCATCCATGGTTTACTAAACAGGAAAATAAACTTTCTTATACCTGACCTAATACTTTCTTCAATCTCAGTTGAAAATGTACATATAGTTATACCTAAAAATATACCTAGAAACAGGCCTACACTTAACCCAAAAATTTGTTTAAAAGGTAAAATTAAAGTTAAAATTAATATTGCAATAAAAGCAATAGATAATAAGAAGATAATAAAATTATTTTTCTTATTTGCATAAGCAATTGAAAACAAAGCTATGAAAAGTAAAATTATTATAGCCCACCATGGCAATTTATGCATCCATGTCCATATTGACTCCATGCCTATGCCTCCTGTAATTGCTTATTACTCATAGCCTCGTTATTAGCCAGCTCATTGAACAAGTTAGTCATTGTTCGATATAAATAGCCCTTTAAATTAGTGATCGGTTTATTGCTAGTTTCTGCCTGTCTAACCTTATTGAAGTATCCAAGGATCGTTTCATCAATCCTAATAATATTATTATTGTTTTCCAATTGCAATACAATTTTACAGTTTTGTTCTCTAGCTGCTTTAACAACAGATTTTTTAGCATTAAGAATGACACTAATAAATTCATGGACTTGCCCTGGAGTTTTGCAATAAGAGCTAATTCTAGCTAAACTTTGTTGACTTAAAAAGCTGGGTATAGACTTAGAATTCATAATTTCTGATGTGTGATGGACTAAATCACGATTCTGAGCATTAATTTCTTTTTGGGTGTAATTACTTGAGGAAAAGTCCCACTCAGTAGTATCAGAATGTATCTGTTTAGTATCTAAATAATTAGTATTGTCTTGATATAGTGTTGTTTTAACACTTCCTTTATTATCAAGGGCTTGGGGCCTATTTTCTCGAGATGTCATTTTGATACTTTCTTGATTAGACAAGGCTCTTGGGGTTGAGTATCGAGATGCCATTTTAACATTTCCTTGTTTAGCTAGGGCTTTTGTCTGATTGCCTGTTTCTAAGCCTCGTTTGTTGTAAATATCTTGAGCAGTAACATCAAGATCAGCAAGGTATAGTCTGTTAGGCAGATTCCGTTTATTTTTAGCATCAAATCCCATTTTTCTTTGATACAGAAGTCCTGTTTTTTCTAGTTCTTTTTTAACCCTGACGACTTTACCGTTTGACCAGTGCATTAATTTTTGTAGTTGTTCATTAGTAAAAATGAAATAGACGTTATTATCTTCGTCTACCCAATTATTGCGTAGAGAGTATTCTAGGCGATCTCTGAGTACCATGTAACCCAGCTTAGCCCCATCACTTAAAGTCTCATATTGTTCTCCATAAAGTAGAACTTGCGGAAATTGATAGAACCGTGTTTGATATGCTTGCTCCGAGTTAATAAAATTAAAATCATTTGCCATTTGTCATTATCTCCTATTAAAAATCGTGAATAAAAAAAGAACCAAGTAAAGCTGTAACAGCTACTTAGTTCTTACCTTGATTTCTAATAAGATTTTCCACTTGATTATGATATCGTTAAAGTATATACTATTGTTAATCAAAGAGGTTGGTTAATCCATCGTGGTTGTTAGGATTAATTGGCTAAGTAGTGAGCTATCACTACTAATATGAATGTCACTGCAGAGCTGTAATGGTTCTGCTTTTTTCATATCTTCTTTTTTATTCAATTATCAAATTGCTTGAAGTTGTCATTCTGTAAATTCAGCACAGCGACTTCGGTTTTTCTATTTACAGGAAAATGATAGCATGCGGGCAAGTAAAATGCAAGTAATATCTACGTCATATTTTAAAGCTGGTCGTCGATTATTTTTCTGCTACTTGTAACAAGTTATTAGTAACTAGAAACTTGTAATTTGTTTCTTGTAACCTGTAACAAGTGATGATAAAATGTATGAAGAGGTGATATTATGACTGAGATAATAACTATTGCAAATTTTAAGGGTGGAGTCAGCAAAACTACTACAACTGTCATGTTTTCTTATATCCTTAATGAACGTCAGAATAAGAAGGTATTGTGTGTCGACTTTGACCCCCAGAGTAATGCAACTGAAATTTTAAATAAAACTTATCCTAAACCAATTAGAAAAGCTAAAACATCATTTATCAATGGATTAAAAAATATGAATTTAGTTCCTGCAATTAGCAAGTTGTCTGAAAATTTGGATTTGTTAGGTGCAGATTGGGATTTGTCTCTTTTTCCAGAAGTAGCTGACAATTTTAGTAAAAACAAACAATATCTGATACTTCAAGCATTGATAAATAAAATTAAAAATCAATACGATTATATCCTAATTGATACCCCACCTACATTGTCAGTCTTTACTAATAATGCAATTCTAGCAAGCGACTATGTTGTAATGGTTATGCAAAGTCAACAACAAAGTTTCACTAGTTCAATTAAGTTTGTTTCTTATCTGCAGCAATTGCGAAAAGACTATAGTGGGAAATTTGATTTACTAGGCATAATTCCTTGCTTAATGAAAACTACAGGTACTGTAGATAAGGAAGTTCTTGATGAAGCCAAACAGACCTTAGGCAATGCAATGCTTGTAAACATTTTATACAATCGTGAGCGTGTAAAGCGTTTTGGTCGATCAGGTATAAAGAATGAGGATATTTGGGACTCACGTACTATCTATATGTATGAAATGGTGTTAAAAGAATTGTTGAGGCGTATTGAGGAAAGGAACAAGTAATATGAGTGATGACTTATTAGGCTCAATTGATATTAACAATGATGACTTCGAGAAAAAGAGTCCGTTTGCTAAAAAAGAAGGTGCTAAACCTGTCAGAATTCGGGAAAGTCAATATGAGAAGATTCGTTTGATGGCTTTTAAGCAAAATAAGAAAATGGTTGATGTGATTGACGAATTGCTGCAAAGAGCTATTTCAGAAGAAGAGTCAGGAAACAAGTAACTTGTAATTTGTTTCTTGTTACTTGATACAAATTACTAATAACATGTTACAAAAGATAAACAGTAGCACAAATGATAAGATACAATCTATTGTATATAGTAGATTGTGCCAAAAATTAAATTATAGGAGTCAGCAAAGTCTGGCTCTTTTTTATTGCTTATAATTATAATACTGGTGTATACTTGTAGATACAAAAGAAACGACGGAGGATTTATCTTGGTAGAAAAAAATTTAGGAATGGTAGTAGCTAGAAAAACAGGTAATTCTGTATCGCTCACAGTTCCAGCAAAATTAGGAATTAAGCAGGGTCAACAATTTAGCCTAACTCAAGAAGGTAATAATACTCTTGTTTATAAAGCCATCGATTCTAATCCTTGGTTTAACGGTGACTATGATGATGTTGACTTTCAAGAAGAAATGAAGAAAGTAGGTAATCCTGATACTATGCAGGTTGGTAAGGAGAATGTTCCGTGGTAGTAACTGCCCCAAAACAAGGAGATATTATTTGGATAGATGCCGAACCGCATTCGGGTAGAGAAGAAGGTGGGCATAATTCTGAATCTGGTAATGTACAGAGACCAGCGGTAGTCATTTCTAATGATGCTTATAACCAAAAAACAGGATTGGTTGTTTGCATGCTGATGACTCATGATGTAAATAAAGGTAATGATGCTCTTTATTATCCAATAGCTAGTCACGATGCTAATGTAGTAGGCAGTGTAATAACCTTTCAAATGCCAAATTATGATTTTGCTAGTAGACATGGTGAAATTAGAGGTCATGTTACACCAAAAGACTTGGATGAATTGCTATCCAGAGCATATCAGATATTAGATAAACGATAGTTGTAAGGGACCAGTAAAATATGGCCCTTTTTATTGCTAATAATTGATAGCGCTTAATTATGGCAGTATAATTTAACCGATAGAACTATTATTGAAGAGCGAGGAACTATTAATGAAGATAAAGTTTGATGAAGATGATTATGAGAAATTGTCCGTGGCAGGAATCTATGCAGTCTATATTTCTGCTTTAGGTAAAGAAAATTGTTTATATGTAGGTGAAGGAAACTGTATAGCAAAACGTTGGGGTGAGCATGTAGAGGCACTATGGAATGGAATTAATGCTTGCAATTGTAAAATATGTTTAAAAACTAAGAGTCCCTGTCATAGAAAACTAAATGCTTGCCAAATTAAACTTGAGAATATAAGCAAAAAAGGGACACGCAAGGGACTTGTTTGTGTTTGTCAGAAAAAGGAAACCAGTTACCAAAAATCTGATATCATGGCATGCAAGGCACACAGCTACTGGGGCATTACACAAAGGGTGATAGATACACCTGATACTTGCTTAACCTTTAGAATCATTGAAACCGAATTTGAAAATCGAAATTTAGGTGGAGATGAAAACAAAGAAAATGGAAGAAAAGACGTTGAGAAAGAGTATTGTGAAAAACTTAAACCTTTAGCTCAAGAAAATAAGGGGTCTGATATAGAAAAGGATGTTCCTGATATGATTGCTGCAGTACGAGACTTTATGTATAGAAGTGGTGCATGGTTAACGGAAAGTAAAATTATGAACAAAAAGAGGGCTAAAAAGCTATATGTTCCAATTATGTGGGACAAAAGACAAGAAGTTGAACTAGCAGATGGCAGTTATATATACTTTACTATTGAATATTGTGAACCAAAAACCTTTATAGGTGAAAACAATAAACCTGTTCAAGAAGCAACAGCAGTTTTAAATATTATGACAGGCTTTCCAGATGAAAGTGAAGATGTTAGACACCTTACTGAAGATACTGGTTTTCAGTTTTGTTTTAATGCCAAGGGCGGCAGTATTAAAATTGCAGACACCGAATTAGTTTTTGTCCCTGAAGAAGAATTTAGTAAGAAGTATAAAAGTAATAATTTTTGATATAGATATGATGGGAGATTAAAAATATGACTAAAACTGTAGTACACCGTATTCCAATAGAACTACATAAGCCACAAGTAATAAATTTTTCAGATGGCAGTAATTTACACTTTACGTTTGTTGAACGGAGAGATAAAAACGGTAATGAACTTACTGGTAAGTCAGACATGGAGCTGATTTCGATTGATAAACATACAAATCATAATTTTTTGGATTTGTATAATAATAATCAGGTAATGACTATAAAAAATACAGGAGACAAACTAAAAGTTGATGATGATTGCTTAGAATTTTATCCTGTCAAAAAAGATAAAAGAGAAATTGATGTTCCTTTTATAGAATATGACCTTAATCCAAAAGTATATCTCTCGGATGGCACATTTTTTGTTTTCAGTGCAGTGCCCATAGATGATGATGAAAAAAATGGGGGCACTGTTGAAGAGATTGTTGTTTCAGATACTGATAACCCTCAATTATTGAAAATGAAAAAACGAGGAGAAGCATGGCATATAAATTCTATTGGCGATAAGATTGAAGCTGGTGGAAATATTCTACATTTTTACTATGAAAGTCCGAACTTTTAGCTATACCACATTGTGGTTTACATAATACGCCTTAACCGAAGTGATCGGTAAAATGCCTGTCACTAAGTGTTTGGCTTAGTCATAAAAATGGCCTTGTGAAATTCAAGTCGTATAGTATTAAAGGGCCCTGTGAAATCAGGGTTCTTTTTTTATGCATTGCGGTCAATTCACAATTATACCAATTTTATTAGCCAGGGAAATGGAGGTTAAAAATAACCAATTAAAGACAATTATAAGTTTTGTAATTCCTAGAAACCAAAAAACCAGCAATTAAAAGCAATAATAAATTTCAGCAAAATTGCATACCAATTTTAGACATGTTACAATATCGGTGTAAACAAAAAGAAGCCCCACTGATAATAGGACTTCTTGAACACAAGCTTCCGCATAAAGAGCGGCGACTTGCTAATGGTTAAACTGATAACCGCTAGTGTCTCGAACTAGAGCGGTTATTTTTTTGCTTAGATTTTCTCCAAGCAGCAATACAATGCTTAAACTTGTAGGGGATCTTTGCGACATTATCTAATAGTTTATTAAACTGCTTAATAATCCTATTAACTAGCCATAAAAGTACCGCAAGTCTTGCACAGAATGCAATAACAGCATCCATAAGGATACCGGACTAAGTCCTTCCATTAAAATTTTGCAGTTATAGCTTTTTACACCATACGCATCATCTCCTGGTTTAGATATTAGTCACCGCTATCTAGCTTCTTCTCATGTTCAACGTTAATTATATCAAAAATGTAGTTGTAGTCATCTACTAATTAGATAGCTTTTTAGTCTTCATCATTGATCCAGTTGTTGTATTCTTTAGCGGTCTTGATTTCTTGAACAGGCAACTTTTTAACAGCTTCAAGGAGAGCCTTGGTAGCTTTACCCCTGCGAGTTTGTGCTTTGGTCATGACTTTTTACCTCCTGTATCCTCTTGATATTCCTAATTTTTGTAGTAGATGGAATGGATGAGTAATTTTTTCTATGTATTCAGTTAAGAGAATATTGTCCCAATAATATCTGTTTTCAATGTCCTGTACAGTAAAACGGACATCTTTAGCTTTAGATTTCCACTGTAGATGTAGTTGTTCTCCTTCATTTTCTGAATTAGCATCTGGTGGTAGGAAAGCTAAAGTAGCAATTTCTTTAGGCTTTAGCTCAAAATGAAAACACAGCTTTTGAACAAAAAATGGTCTATGGATAGTGAAATGTTTAGTGTTTAGCTCTTTTATTTTAGTGAAACCTGCATCTGTAATTGTTAATGTTCTATTACCAGTGTTTCTAATTGTGACAATATCATAATTAGTTTGGTAATTTTTAGAATCAAAATTATCATCCTTATTTTTCTTGTCTTTACTGAGTTGCACTCTTTTATTGATTTCTATTTTATATTTAGCTCGTTTACTATTAATGTCTTTCCCTATTTGATATATCAGCCCTATTAGAGCTATTAAAGCCGCTATAGCAGTAGCATTTGTAACTATTCCTTGCCAAAGATTGCATAGTGCATTCCAGATATTTGATAGAACTTGCATAATAATCTCCTCCTAGTATTAGTATAGCGGAGTCCCAAATCTGAACCAAATAGTGACTGCTTATTAATAGTAGTCTTTTTCTTTTGCTTCTATATGCTCATTAATTCACATGAAGAAGTTCTCATACTGTCACGGCAATAATTTCTACAGTTGTAATTCTTTATCATTTAATCATTGTACTATTCAACAATTAAAAATAATGCAATTTTAATAAGTGCCAATGGCACTAGATCTATTGCATTGAATACTACTGAATGAGTTTATTAGTTAAAAATTTTAAATCTTCAATACTAATAGTGATGCTCATGGTTCAATCGCTTCGCTCTTTCCCCATTCCCTAATATCACTAAAAGTAAAATATTGAAGAAAAAATCAATTGGTACCTGAAACGAATGGTGTAGCCAAAGGCGGAACCTGAGTAAAGGCACCAAGGTATCCAGAAACCCTTCTGGTCCAGTGAGCCGTAGGCGAGGGTGAAACCCTTAAATAGTATTGAAAAGAGAAGGTATAGGTTTCTTTCAGTTTTAAAATTAGTGCATTTTTTATTATGGCCATTGGCCATAGGAATCCTTGCACTGTAGAATAACTGAAACAGATATATCTATATCTTCATCAATTTTTACAACTTGAACAAAAGAATTAGTGCCTAGAAATAACACTATTGCCAATGGCAATAAAAGAATTAAGGCACTTTTTATTTGTTCAAAATTTATAACTATTAGGGCGAGTTGCGCCCCGTCACTTCGTTCCTCCTGCAACCAGAGTTGGCTCTCTGGATAGCAATGACTTCCGCTACGCTCCAGCCATTAATGTGTTTTCTTTTCAGTTTTGGATTTTGTGACTATTAGGAATGAATGAGAACCGTAGGTTCGAGTGAATGACCTGTCACTGCTATTACTGAATTAATTGATAATAAAGACTATTAGTAATATTAAAATTATCAGAATAGCCCCAATAGGTCATTAAACCCCTATGGCTCTAAGGCTTACCCCATGTTCTTTAGAAATCAATGAGAACAAGCTCTGAGCCTTACTTTCATGCACGTTTACAGCGATATTTTGCCGTTGGGACACCTTTTTAGAATTAGCAAATTTATCTTCAATACTAGTAAATTCTGTTATCAAGCAATAGGCTAAGAACCAATCCTGATACTGTGATATCAACAGTTATGACTTATTAATGGTAGTACAAGTAGGTGTACTTAGCAATCGAAGTGTGAGTACATGTTATAATAAATATATAGGATAAAAGGATGAATGAATGTGCACCACATTATCGTTTATCTATAATACTCAATGGCCTGTATCTGTAGTAGATTATAAATATAAAAATTTATAGTAATGATGATTATTGTTTTAATAAAGTTTACAAATTTATTAGTGGTTGTAATAGTGGCAAATGTTAATATTTGATAAAAATTATTAAGTAAGTTGTAAGAATATTAAGTAAATATAAAGACAAGGGCACGATTTAGGAGTGAAGTACTAGATTATAAGTGTCCGGGGGAAAAGTAGTAGCTTCATTTATATAGGAGGAAGAAATAAATGATAGATATGCAGGCAGACGTACAGAATTATGCGCTAATCCATAATTGGCGTGAGCAGGGCAACAAAATACAGTTACGGAAGATAACCGGCATGAGCGGTGACAGACAATTTATATTCAGGCGGAAGGCACGGACTTCGCTAATTAAAGCAACCGACATGCTACCGCTTAGAAAATTGCTAGGTTCTAAGACTAAAGGTCATGTGGTACTAACCGAGGGCAACCATTGGACATGGAGACCTAATAATAAAACTCAACTGTTAACTTTACAAGTATTGGTAGGATTACTGCCCGAAGGTGATTTACTACCGTTTCTGCAATATTTTTGCGATTTAGACGTGGCAGACGCCGATATAGCTAGTCGAGAGATTGCTAAGGATAATCTGTATCAACTTGAACGAAAGAATACTAACATGCGGGGCAAGGCGTTAAAGTCGGTATTCTGGGCAGGAACTCCATCATCAACGTTACGAAAATCATCTGATGATTTATTAGCAGTAGCAAGAGCAGTATGTGTTGTCAGTTACAGCAAGGTGTTTACTAGAGGGCTTTTAACTGAAGATGCGCAAAGCAAAATTGACCGCACTACACCGCTTACGAATTTTTCTATTAAAGAATTGAAATCCATGATTATGCCAATTATGTCAATGAGCAAAATCTCTAATTGTTTAAGTTTTCTACTATTAAGTGGCTGGTTAGTACGGATTCCCGAGAAATATACGGTGGCAGGTGCTAAAAAGTTGGCTAATAAGGAAGCGGAATTTAAAGCAAAAGTTAGTTTAAAAGACGAAATAAATGATGCCCTAGAATCAGAAAAATCTGACGATGAAGATAGTAACCAAAATGGTTTTACACCCAAAGTTACTAAAGATGGCTACATAGTTGCACCTAGTATCTATATCATGAACCCAATAGATTCAGTTGATTGGGAGAATCTATTGGACACAGTTAATCTTGATACTACCGCAAGTATCAGACCAATAATGGTTAATTATATTTTAGGCAGTGAATATGCAACTCAGTTTATTAATCATAATAAACAAACAATTATGTTGTCAGAAATAAGTGTTGCTGAAGATGTTAAAGGTAGGCTTGAAGCTAATCCCAACGATTGTGTCACTAAGAAACAGATGGCAGTAATGCTACAACATGCGAATACGACTATGAAGGGTAACACGGCTTTGCAGCATTTAAAGGATTTACTAGTTTGGAAGCATTTTAATCTAGTAGAAATTACTAGCAGAGAAGCATCAATACTAGGGTTTAATGCCCAGAAACGAACAATGACAGACAAAGTTTTAGTTAACTATGCTGAGTACTTGCGGAGAAAATAGGGACGATTTGTAAATAACTATAAGTGCTAAATTACTAGTGGTAGGAAAAATAGTAGTTTTATTATTGGAGGAAAATATATGACAAGTCAGGAATTAGAAAATTATAGAGCGGAACATGTAAAAATGGCTTTCGAGTTTATAGCAGAATTGCCAGCAGACCATGCAGATTGGAAAATGATTCAAGATGATTCACTGGTACCATTTTATGCAATTAGCAAAGATGGAATTATTAAGGTATTCGCATATGGACGCAATAAAACGCACATAGTTCAGCAATACAAGAATAATTGCGGTTATATGATAGTAGGACTCATGGGTATTGATGGGAAATCTCATACTAAAACTGTACAGCAGTTAGTAGCTAATGCTTGGCTTACAAAGCCAGGTACCAATGAAAAACTAGAAGTTGATCACATCAATGGTAACAGAACAGACAATCGGGTAGAGAACTTACAATGGCTTACTATTAGCCAGAATAGAGCAAAAAGACGAATTAATAATGGTTATCATGGACATAAAATCATTGCCGTTAAGGATGGGGTAGTAAAAGAATACCAGTCGATTCATTCGGCTAGTAAAGCTACGGGGATCAGTGATAGTACAGTCCGTGCTGTAGCTGACGGATATAATACAAAAACTGGTTTTTATTTTTGTTACGCATAAAATTAAAACAACCCCATTATTCGTATTATACCGCAAGCTGAGGAGCAAATAAATGAAAAAAGGAAAAGTAATAGAAAAATTATTAGCAGTATTGAGTTCAGTACTACTTGGTGGAGGAGCAGGTATTGCAATAGGAGGCTGTACAGCTACTAGCCTTACCACAAGTATTACAGGTTTGGCCATGATGGTGATTGGCTGGGCAAGTCTGAAGGTAGTTGAAAAGATTGGATGATACCAAAGAACTGTGGGACAGAACATTAGCTGAGATACAGTCTATGACCTACTTCCATCAAGAAGCAGGGAAGGTGGCAAGTGTTACCCATCAATCCCAGTATGAAGCACGGACATCGTTAATTAATGAGTTATACCTCAAACGACTTAAAGCCTTTGCACCTCGCAAGATATTATCGATGGCATTACACAATGATTCATGGTTACGAACTCGCATCACATACTCACGAAAAGGGTTAATAAATCAGCATCTAAAAGAGGTAAAGAAGCTGGCTAACCAAGATGTTGAAGAACTTGTAGATGTACTACCAATGATAAGCGAATACGACATTGGGCAGGCTGTACGAGTGGTGCCATTAATTTTTAGCAATGACCGTACTAAAGGATTTATTCAGACAACTTTACAACATGGTGAACTTGAAGCACGGGACAAATATCATCTGTCTAAAAGGCAATTTAATAGGAAAGTCAATGATATTAGCAGGTATTGCAGTAAGCATAGAGGTGAAATTAGGCAATTTATACCTAACACAGAGAAACAGCAACTATTAGCCAATCGGTTGAAGAAGTTGAAAACAATGTTGTTACTGATAAATCGAGATGATGACTACTCGGTACAGCAGCTAATGTATAGCGACTGCAAATTCTGGGAAGATACAATTGGTGAAATACCGCAGGTGCAATATCAATACTATCTTTTACATGACTACAGCCATAGTGAGGATAAAACAGCTTTTATTAGCTATATCAATGAGCAAATTAATCAATTAGAAGAACAATTAAGGGGTTAAAAAAATAATGAGTAAAAATATTAACAAAGTAAAAATTAGCGGAATGGTTGCACAGAATCCTAAATTAGTTTCAGAAAAATTATTCAAATTTACTATCAGGACAGATGAAATTAATGATAATGGCAAACAGGTACATGCCTTTATACCGATAGCTTCACAGGAAGAAGTATCTAAAGGTGATGTGGTAGAAGTAACAGGTAGAATTACTACAGCATCAGCACATCATGAAGACGGTACATGGTCTAACTATTGGAATGTATTGGCTGACAAGGTATGTATTGGCTGACAAGGTAATCAATAAGGGACAAGTCGAATCTGATGATGGTACTGATTATTACAGTCAGCATGGTGCAGGTAGTGATTGGCTTAATCGACAAAAGGCTAATACTGGTAAGCAGCAGGTACGAGCAAACCCTAATCATTATGCAAGTGGTGGTTACGAATCAAAATGGGAAAAGGAAGCTAAGGCTGATTACCAGAAGCGTCTACATGATGCCGAAGCCAAAATTGATAACTCTAGTGCTAATAAAGAAACCACCAAACCAAATCATAAGCAGTTATCTGAGGAAGAAAGGGATTCTGCTATTGCTGCTGCTAAAACGATATTAGCGGAATATACAGATTAGGAGATGGTGCTAAGAGTAGAAATTAATTAATGATGTAAACACATTGGAACATTATAATTTTATCGCTAACGAAGAAGATGCAAGTTGGCAAACTGAATTGCTAATTGTGCACCTTTTTTTATTTATGAATAAACAGCAATATTTTGAATTTTCGTACACGAGCATGTGTATTAAGTGAGGAAAGAGGTTGATATAGGAACATGATTCATAATCTGCCGAATTATCAGGAACCAACTAATAGCTATCATCATTGCTCATACCCAAAGTGTACAGAATTAGTTCAAGGTAATAATCATTACTGCGATAAACACTGGCAGTTACGGCAACAGGAATATTCGGCTATTAAACATGATGCTAATAATAAACCAAGTTCCAGAGCTAAACGACTATACAGCCAGAAGCAGTATAACCAAACCAAGAGAGATGAAGATGCCAACGATTTTTACCATAGTAAACAATGGCAACGGGTACGCTATTATATTTTGCAGAGGGACATTTATACCTGTCAGATTTGTGGTAACAACTACCAGCCTAATCATCTAACGGCAGATCATATACTTCCGAGGAAGTATTGTGGTGACTTAGACCATCAACTAAACCCAGAGAATTTATGGACACTATGTAGCCGTTGCAATAGTGCCAAGCAGTACCTTGAAAGACAAATTGAAAATAAATATGGTGCTAAGTCTAAAGACGAATTTACCAAAATTACTAAGACTGAATGGGAGAAGAGAGTATTACGGATTGAAAGAGATTAGCAACAAACATTATTTTTAAAATTGCAGATTTTGTTATTATTGAAACCCCCGCCCCTCTAAGTTTGAGATAGAGCGTATCACATGAAACCATGGTTCTCGCTTCCCTATTTCACTTAATTAGTTTTAGCAGAGGGGCATAGCTTAAAGATTAAATGAAAGAAGTTATTAGAATGCGAAATGTAAAATTAACAACGGATAAGAAAGCACCAGCACATCAAAGAAAACGAACAGAAAAATTACTAGAAAAATCAAATCAATTATCAGATTTACCAACTGCACCGCCAAAGTACCTACATTCATACGCTAGAAGCATGTGGACGAAGGTAGTTCCATACTTGAACAGTACCAAAGTTGTAAAAACTCCAGATAGGGCTTTAGTTGAAGCGCTTTGCATCAATTATCAGATACTGAGGGAGAGCTATAACGAAATTAACAAAAGTGGCGTTCAGGCAAAAATCATTAAATCGCTACAAAATTCATCTGGTGAAGTAATTGGTAAAGACTTCATTGGCTATAAAGCTAATCCAGCACTAAAGTCAATAGATTCAGCCTCTGTAAAAATTAATAGCTTGGGTAGTCAGTTAGGATTAAGTCCTTCAGCTAGGGCACAATTAACATCCTTGGATATTGATGAAGATGATACCAATGTTGCTGACTTACTAAATGGTGGGGATAAGGATGAGTTCTAAAGTTAAGGAGTTTGACTTTACAAAGAGGAACGTAAAATTACTGCCTACCTTCAAGTCATTACTGGATGTGGGTTATTTTAATGAAGTGGTTGAGAAGTACAAAGACCCTGCTACAAGGTATTCCATTAAGGTTTTAACAGGAAAACAGTTAGCCTGTTATAAAATCCAACTGGCTTGCTTTCGTCACTTAAACGACTTAGTCAGGGCGAACAATAGTGATTTTGAATATTATTATGATTTAGAAAAATGCCACGAGATATTAAACTTTGCGAAATTGTGCCCTGACGTATCAATGAATAAGCCTACGCCCTTAATGCTTTTCCAGAAGGCTCAGCTCTGTCTCATTCAAGGCTGGCGAGCAAAGAAAGACAAACAAAAAAGGTTCACCTATGTCCTACTAAGTGAAGCAAGAACTAACGGGAAGACCTATATCAGTAACATCCTTCTGGCTTACAACTTTCTAATCGAAAATCTTAACAGTTACAATCAAGACAACCTCTACAGTGCGCCAGTAGAAAAGCAGAGCAATAAGGGTTGGAGGTACATTAAGCAAACCTTCAGGCTACTAGGTGAAACACTTGGCTTTAAGAAGTTAATCAAACAGATGCAAATTGATGCCAACGATGACGTTGTGAAATCCAAGAAATCACTGAGTAATCTGCAAAGGCTAACTGCTAATTCTGGGCAATTTGACGCATATCACTTTTTACTTGCAGTAGTAGATGAGTATGGGGATTCTCACTGGAACAATGGTTCAATGGGAAGAATTACTTCAGGACAAGTTCAGACTAAAAACCACCAAGTAATTGCCGTCAGTACAGCGTATGGCAACAGTAATTGCCCAATGTTTGAGGATGAAAAAAGGCTGCTTCAAGTGTTAGAGAAGGACAATAATCGAGATGAAGATAGTTCACTAATGTTGGTCTGGGAACAAGATAACATTGATGAAACAGATGAGCCTGAGTTATGGGTTAAAAGCAATCCATTGTTAGACCTGCCTAGTTTGCATGACACGCTGTTAAAAGGATTAAAGGACGAATATGAGCGCAGGAGTAAATCAGGTGAGGTCTATAAATTCCAGAATAGAAATCTAAATCTATGGCTTGCTACCAGTGTCAACAAGTATTTACAGCTAGATGATATTCAATCGGCTGTTATTAAGAATGATGAGTTCGACATTACTGGTAGAGATTGTTATGCAGGGTTTGACCTATCAAGGTTTTCAGACGATACGGCTATAGCATTTGTTTTTCCCTTTATGGAAGATGGCCAGAAGAGATTCTTCATCTATCAGCATAGTTTCGTGCCTACGGCAAGGGCACAAAAAAGTATAACTATTAAGTCTGAACAGGACGGAATTAACTATCAAGGCGCTGAAGATAAAGGGTTTTGTGATGTTGCTAAGAATCAATACGGCGAGATTGACGAAGAACTTGTTGGGAATTGGCTGCTAGAATTTATCAAGAAGTACAAATTAAACATTAAAGCCTTTGTCTATGATACTTATGGAGCATCAACATTAACAGACTGGTGGGAGCAGCAACTACCTAGTATTCCATTCATCACATTGAGACAGGGCACCCTTAGCCTTGATAGCCCTACTAATGTTTTACGAAAGGCTTTTGAAACTAAACAAATCAGAATGTATGAGGATCCGATTTTGCAGTATAGTGTATCCAATGCTGTAATTACCGAGAATGCTTATGGGGCAAAGATTGATAAAGAAAAGAGGACAGCCAAAATTGATTGTGTTGACGCAATTATTGACGCAATGAGTGAGGCGGTTTATTGGTTTACTGACCCAGACAGAAACCAACAAGACGAATCTAAAAAGAATCCGTTCGGAGATATGAGCCAGGATGATATTAATGATTACTACAAAAATTATTTTGGGTTTTAGAGCTATAATGGAGAAAAGGAGAATTTTAATGGATATATTGGATACCTATATCAAAAACCGTAGCAAAATAGACCCAAAATTCAAGGAAGAACTTAAAAAGGCTGATGAGAAGCTAGATTCTAAATTAGCATCTTTAAACAAAAAAAGTAGCTAAACCATATTAGGTCTAGCTACTTCCATAGTTGCTAAATCCGTGTTATCATATCAATGAAGATATTAATAATGATAGTGGAACGAAGCTATGAGATTGAGCTTTTCGGCACTGCGTTCCGAGGTACATGGTGGTGTACCCCATAGCCAGTGCCAAACACCAAAAGGTTTGTCAAAATAAGACTTCCTTTCATTGTGAACTACGGGGTACATGATTGCTCATGTACTATTTTATTATAGCAAATTAAAAAGGTGCTTACTTAATTGCAAGTGCTTTTTTTTGATGTCTAAACTATTTCTCTGATTGCGAATAAAACAATTGCTAATAAAATTGCAAATACAGCAGATTCATAATATCTTTTTTCTTTTTTACTCATTCTTATGCTTTACCGCCCCTGTGCCATCATCAGTAGTCCCAGTACTTACTATTGAGCATACCAAAATTATTGTCCAAGCCGTTCTTTTACTCATGGTTTACCTTTCTATGCCTTTAACAATTTTTCTTCTAATGCTTCAGTTAAAACCTGTGAAAAGTTAATATGTTGCTTTTTGCCCAGTTCCACAAGATATTCTGGCACCGATACATTTTTACGGACGGTTTTTTCATTTAATTTCCGATACTTGGACATGTCTACAGTAGTAACAGTCTTAATAGCAGTGGCATCCGTCTTAATGTCTTCCAATTTTGAAGGCTTAGGGTAAACAGACTTATCAACTAAGAGGGCACCAATAGCATCACTTGCCATATAGATAGCATCAGCCATATCTTCACCTTGAGTCCAGGTACCACCTTCAACATCTGGAATTTCTACGCTAAACCCACCTTCATTTTCTGGATGAAGAATAATTGGATATACTAGTAAATCTTTGTTTTTCATAGTATTCATCTCCATTAATAGGTACAACGAAGTAGGGCTTATTTCAACCCCGCTTGTTTTAATATGCCTTGCTCTGTTCCTTTTTTCAATTCTTTACTGTGCGTAGGCACGGGAATTGACTTATTAAGTTTAGGATTAAACATGATTTTGTGAGAAGTTCCATGCTGTCGTTTCTCAACCCAACCGTTATCTTTTAAGAGCTTAATTATTTCTCTTGGTGTCATCGGCATATTCGTTGTACCTCCTTTCTTTATGTTTCTATTATACACAACTATACACATAAAAGCAAGCGAACTTGAATTTAATTTTGCCATGAAAAAATATGCCTGCTTATTCTAGTATATTTTAATTTTTCGTACACCGTGATGTGTATGTAGTAGAGAAGGACATTTACATAGATGAAACAAATTTTAAATTTTGTGCCACTCGTACTGTTCCTATTAGGTTTAATATTCATAACGTTAGCCAGCTTTCTCTTCAATGAGATAGTTGGTTTTTTAGTTCTAGGAATTAGCCTAATCGTTTTAGCAGTATTAGTTGGCATTAACAAAGGTGGTGGGCAATCATAAGCATTTTTAGAGATTTAGCTAACGCAATTAATCCAAACACACGTTCGCAATACATACCAAGTTCATCGACAGTTATTAGCTTTAGTATGTCAGGCGGAAAGATAGTACCAAACTCGATGGTTAGTGTATCAACAGCTTTACAAAATCCCGAGTTCATGAATGCTGTAACCCTAATCGCCAGCGATATAGCTTCCTGTCAATTTAAGAACTATCCACCTACAATAACGGTGCTGAATAATCCTAGTACCATGATTTCAAGCTATAACTTTTGGCAATCTGCCTATGCCCAACTACTGCTAACGGGAAACTCCTATTTATTAGTAGCACGAGATAAAAACAACTTGCCAGCTAGTTTGGAACAGATACCAACTAGCCAAGTTGAATTAAATTTAGCAGACGATGGTAAATCTATTAGTTATCAGATTAATTTTGATGATGATCGCCCAAATATAGAGGTAGCTAGTACTGAGATGATTCACCTCAGATTGCTTTGCACAGGTGAAGGGGACAATACCCTTGCCAAATTTATTGGAATTAGTCCACTAGAGTCCTTGGCGAACACTTTGAGGGTTAGCCAGAACTCAGACAGACTAACTTTAAAGCAACTTGAAAAGGCAATCCTGCCAAGCAACGTTATCACCCTGCCAGTAAAAACTAACAAAGAGGGTAAAGACAAGGTTAGGCGTGAATTTGAAGCCCAATACACTGGCGACAATGCTGGCAGCACACTTGTTTTAGACAATTCGGCGACACTTAGTCAGTTACAAATTAATGCTGATGTGGCAAAGTTTTTGAATACTATTGATGCAGATGCAGGAAGAATTGCAACAGCTTTTGGAATACCAGCTTCATACTTGTCACCAAATAAATCAGACAACCAGTCCAATGTTAGTCAAATTCAGAGTTTGTACGTCAATAGCCTTACGAGGTATATCGACCCGATAGTGTCTGAGCTAAAAATGAAATTGCAGTTGCCCAACTTAGAACTTGATATTAATAAAGCCATAGACCGTGACGGTAACCAACTGATTAATAACATTCAAAAATTAACCAGTGGTACCGCACCTGTATTAACTCAGGCACAAGCAGTAAATCTATTAGAAAGCAGAGATGTATTTACTAACAATGAGCTTAACGGACAAGGATAAAGAAAACAACTTAAACACTAGGTCACGTCCCATAGACTTTAAAACAAGGGATTTGGCTAATGGTAATCACGAGATTTCTGGGTACGCTATAGTGTTCAACCAACCCTCTGAGGATATGGGGTTTACAGAATATATCTCACCTAGTGCCTTAAATGGTGTGGATTTTAGCAACTTGATGCTGTTATACGGTCACGATTTTAATCAGATACTTGCACGAACAGACTCCAAAACTCTATCAGTGAAGATAGATGATAAGGGGCTGTTTTTTGTTGCTGAACTACCAAATACAACCTTGGGTAATGACACTTTTACAGATATACAAAACGGTAATATCAAGGGTGCATCATTTAGATTCGATATTGCAGATGATGGTGATAGTTGGCAAGAAGATGAAAATGGAACGCTAATTCATACAGTTACAAAAATTTCAGATGTTCCAGAAATTTCCTTAACCCCATTGCCTGCCTACCAAGAAACAAGCGTACAGATTCAACGCTCACTTACTAAATATAAGAAAGAAGAAATAAATTTGAGCAAAGAAAAAACAAGAGATACATCTACAGCTACTAATGATGAAAAAGATGTAGCAACTAATACTGACATACCTGATAAATCAGATGATACTAATACAACTGTTCCAGATTTTAGTAGCTTAGTGCAAGTTGTAAACCAATTAGAAAAAGCGGTTGAAGCACTTGGGCAATCTAATACTGAAGAAACTGCTAGTGCCGAAGATAATAAAATTGAAGATACAGATGATTCTGACAGTGACGATACTACTGATGATGCCGATACGGACGATGAAGATGAAAAAATTGATGAGACTCGCAGTCTTACTAAGAAAGAGGAGCAACCTAGAGTGAAAATTAAGTCTACTAACATTAACAATAACCAAGATGCACAGTTAAGAGGATTTGCGGACTATGTGAAGTCTCACGGTGCTACGAGGGACAACATAACGACAGGCGTTGAAGGTCAAGTCTTAGTACCAAAACAGGTACTTGATGCTTATCATCAGCCAGAAGATAAAAATTCCTTAACTTCCTTAGTAAATCGGGTAGCTGTTACCAGTCCAAGTGGTTCGTTACCAATTATTAAAAAAGGTACGGCTAGATTTACAACTAAGGCAGAGCTGGCACAGAACCCAGAATTAGCAAAGATGGGTATTGGAGAAGTTGCCTACAATTTACAAACCTACGCAGGTAGCCTACCAATTTCCAATGAAATGCTGTCTGATTACTCCCAGATTAATTCTCTAGTAGCTCAGTACTTAACTGATATGCGTGGTCTTACGGAGCAGGATAAAATTGGTGCCATACTGACACAAGCTACTGCTGTAACTGCTAATGATGCTGATGGACTTAAAGATGCTGTAAATATTGGTTTAGCCAACTACGACAAGCAATTTATCATGACGGAATCAGCCTATAACTTTATTGACAAATTAAAGGACGGCAATGGACGTTACCTGTTCGAAGACTCAATTAGTTCAGCAAGTGGTAAAACTTTACTGGGGTTGTCTGTAACAGTTGTTCCTGACGCTGTACTCGGTGGCAGTGCTAAAGCCTTTATCGGTGACCCTAAAGCGTTCGTTCTTGAAGCTTATAAGGACGAGAGTTCTATTAAGTGGATGGATAATGATTTGTACAGTCAGAAGCTGGCAGCATATATCCGTGCCGATTTCAAAGTAGCTGATGCCGATGCAGGTAAGTTGATTACCTTAACGGCTGGTGCTCCTAAGTCAGGCAAGTAATAGATAGAAATTTAGACTAATCGCCTATAGAAATAAACAATAATCTTTAAAGGTGGCGGTTAATTAACAGGAGGTGTGGTCTAAATGGTAGACGTCAAGGAATTATTGGCTGAATTGCATATTGATGATACCGCTGAAGAAGAAGCAACAATGACCGATTTACTTGGACAAGCTACTGCTGTAGTGAATCATGCAATTGCAGACGTTGATAATCCTAACCTGCCAAAAGACTCACTTTATATTTCTGCTATAAAATCTCTAGCGACCCAGCTTTATTACGACCGAACCTTAGCAAGTGGCGAATCACAAGGTGTAAATGCTTTAATAAGCGCTGTTGAACACAAGTATTCAGGTGATACTGATGGCACTTAATTCAATTCAGCCATACTCACTTAACAAAAAAGCGGAGTTTGGTAAGGTTCAATTAGTTCATAACAGTAACACAGGTGCTAATATTAACAGATTTGTTAGCCAATTTAGCCTATGGTGTATGCCATATACACGGGCAATCTCCCAACAAATAAGCTTAACTCCAGAGCAATTAGACCAACCAATTATTATTGTCAGACATAATACTAAAGTTACTACGGACATGCTAGTTGAATACGATGGCATCCAGTACTCAATAATGAATATTAGTTCTGATGATTCCAACAAAATCATTGCTTACGACTACATTACCCTCAGAAAGAAGGGCAAATAGCTATGGATTACGAGAAATGGATAAAGCAGTTCATGGAGGACGCTAAGAAAGACGTGCCCGATGAAAAAGACCAAACCGAAATAACTAAAGCTGGTGCTGAGGTACTAGCTAATGCACTACATGATAAAGCTCGCCAGATGCACTACTCAAAGGAAGAAAATCCCAAGTACGGACACCTTGCTGACGATATACATGTAGAAGCTGGCGACATCACCGGTGAACAGAATGGTGCAAGTACCGTAGGTTTTAGCGACAAAGCCTACATTGCTAGGTTCCTAAACGATGGGACAAAATTCCGCAAAGGTGACCATTGGTATGATGCGACAGTTGAGCAGACAAAAGGCGAGATGTATCAAGCAATGGATAAAAAGTATAAGGAGCTGAAGGCTAAATGATGCCAGTTGATGAACTAGCACAAGACATTAGAGATTTATCACTCCCGTGGATTAATTCAGACAGCATTGCTACTACTAATCTCTCTGCTGAACAGATGAACGATACAGCTAACACAATCATTTTTATCACCGAGTCTGATTACATTCCGCAATATGCTAACAGCAGAATTAGGCGCTGGTTGACCCAACTAGAGTTACAGATATTTTGGGCGCTAGAACCACCAGTTAATATTGTAGAAGCAGAACTAGATTTAATCGACAAGCTAGAGGATTTAGGTTGGAATGTAGACCCTAGAGGCTCACACATTACTGACCCTAACACACAGCAATTAACTAAAACGATTTATTTAGAAAAATTACTAGATACAAAGAAAGAAGCAAAAAAATGAGTGCACATGGTATAAGTACAGTCTACTTTTTCAAGTTAGATGACACAGGCAAAATTATTAAGGGAACAGATGGGCTTTCTGATACAGGAATCTACGAAGCTGATGGAAACAATGAAGGTTTTACTTCCATAAATATCACGGGTTTGGAAGTAGCAGGTACCAATCAATGGGCAAACGATAAGATCAAAAGAGTGACTCACGGTAAGGCAGAGCCAAAGGTAGCACTAACCGCCTTAGACCTAGACCACGATATTCTAATGAAGATGAAAGGCTATAGTAAAGATTCCAAGGGCGGATTTATTAAGGGCAAGAAGAAGCCTCATATTGCCATGTTAGTAGTCAGCACAGGGTTTGATAATGAAACCAAAGTGTACGAGGGACTAGCAAATACTGAAATCATCGAGGAAGCAAGTAATCATTCGACTGACAATAATAATGAAAGTGATAGTAATACTACTTTGTCCGCCGATGTGTTAAATCCGCTAGACCCAACTGTATTTGCTGACCCAAATGACCCGGAGCACCAAGAACCGTATAAAATCTGGTTTTCAGATGAAACAGGGTTTGACCTAGCTGCTATTTTGAAAGAAGTTGGCGGTGGCTACACAGCTGTTGATGGAGGCAGTTCACAATCAATAGCGGCTACTACAACTACGACTACTGCTAACAGTTAACTAGAATCCTAGAAAATGGAGTAACCAATGAAGAACTTCAAAAAGCCATTTTGCAGCAGTATCTATGTCAATACAAACACTTATATACAAAAACCATCGAAGAAGAATTACCAAAAAAGGTTGAATTGGTTTTGGAGAAGATTGAATAAACTTAGTAGTAGATTCACTTTGTTTGCCATTATTGTCATTAACACCCAAGCTATTTCCCTTGGCTATTATAATTTGATTGCCGAGCTTTTTAAACCAAGCTACCCAATCAACATTTCTACTACTGATTTGTATAGAGGTGTTTAAATTAACATCTTCAACAACTTTATCAGACTGATTATAGGATTCAGATTCTTCATAATCCTGAAGCAAGCCATCATAAGTGACAATAGCGTTTCCAGCACATTCTCCTGCATTAACTAAAAATCCAGTATAAGATTCTCTACTTACATTAGACTTCATAATATCAGCACGTATTGATGGCATATTCATAATTTTTTGAATGTTATTAGCTGACAACCCACTAACTGTAATAAATGCTGGATTCAATATATGAATTGACTCATTAGCTTTATTTTGCCCAAGTTCTCTATATGCTCTTCTAAATATTGTTGAACAAAAAAAACCTTGTTTTTCATAAATTTGTTTTTCAACCATACCTGCTGATAGGCCTGCTAAAAATGATGTATCTTTATAATCGCCTCTATTAACATGTATTGGTGTGCTATTAGTATTCCAAAAATTTGACAAAATTTTAGTTTCTCCTTTTTATTCATTATTTTACCACTAGATAGAGTATGAAACAAATGTTCGCTATACATTATCGTGTGGAACTTATCGATTTTAACACTCATTCAATCGTGGGTGTTTTTATTTTCTAAAGAATTGCAATTCTATTAGCAACAACCATTAATTATTAACCTTTTTAAATTTAGAGAGCCACAGGATTGCTCTCTCAGCATAGGAGTATAAACATGAAAATAAAAATTAATTTGAAACCTCTAATGAACATTACAAGAACCATTAATGTAAAACCATCAGTTGACCTAATGCTCAGAAGCCAAGAACTAAATATCGAGATGCTAGAATCCCAAGACAATACTGGCGATGACCTTGCTGATTCAAAGAGAGTCTACAAGATGATGAAAGATATGCTCGATTTTATCCAAGACTTTACCCAAATCTCAGATGAGGAAATGGCAACCTATCGCAAAAATGCCAGCATGGAGGATGTAGGTGAAGTCCTTGGCTATCTCGTAATGAGATTACAAGGTCTTAGCGATGACCAAGTTAAAGATGCTCAAAGAAAGCAGGAGCTAGAAAACAAGGTAGCTGAGTCCGACCCAAAAGAATGAGGGCTTTAGTTGCCGAAAGACATAGGACGTTAGCCGAGTTAAAAAATAACCACGAGGACTTACTACTCAATCTGAAGGAATTCACGGAAATGGGAATCCTACCGTCACAGGCACGGCAAGAAGATTATTACGATTTACTGTCAGTAATGGGGGCACGTCCTAAAGACAAACGTCCGGAACTAGTAGACCCAGTTGAATTATTAAGAAATAGCAAGTTTAGAGGTGAAAATTAATGGTGCAATTACAGCATGATATGACTTCACAGGTCAGTTTAGATGTTAGTGGAGCCGTCAAAAGTTTTAAGACTTTAACCAGTGCAGTTAAGGCAAACTCTGCCGAATGGAAGGCTAACAGTGCAGAAGCCAAAAGAAATGGTGACTATCAAAAGGCACAATCTGAGCAGATTAAAGGATTATCAAAGGACATTGAACTCCAAAAAGCTCGGCTGTCTGACCTCAAAAAACAACAATCTGAAGTAGATACTTCAACCGAAAAGGGCACTAAGCACTACTACGACCTCCAGAAATCTATCACTCAGACCAATTCTGCCATA
>NZ_JAQTHU010000003.1 GCF_029433255.1 Lactobacillus sp. ESL0791
CGGTGAAACCTATTTCAAATTACTCAAAATTTTCTTCGATGAAGAATCTTGTTATTACAATCTCAGTTTAGAAGCCGCAGTTATGTATTCACTACTGCTGGATCGTCTACAGTATTCAATTAAGAATGGCTGGGTTGATCATGATGGTAATATCTTCTTCTACTTCATCAATAAATCACTCAAACAAAAATTAAGAATCAAATCAGATACCAAATTAATTGCTGTAAAGCATGAACTAGAAGCTGCAGGATTATTAATTCAAAAGCATGTTGGCTTAAATAAACCTAATCGTTTGTATTTACTGCGACCAGAAATTACTGCTAAAGATGTTTATCGGATTAAACACGAAAGTGCAGATTTTGAGGACGATTTCACCAAAAAAGCCTTCTCAATGCTAGAGCCACAAGGAACTCCAAAAAATAGAGTTCCAGAAAAGACGGTTGAAACCTTAGAGTCACAAGGAACTTTAAAAAATGTAGTCCCAGAAAATAGCTCCTCAACTTTACAGCCACAAGAAACTCCAAAAAATGGAGTCTATCAATATAAAGATAATATAGATATTAATAAGATACATAAAGATACTAAAAAGTCTAATACATATCCATCCGATTGCCAAAATGCTAATTGGGATTTGACTGCAGAATCATATTCAGCAACTCAAGTTGAATCACAAAATCAGAGTTTATTGAATAATGCACGCAATTATATCGATAGCACCTTTGACGGAGAATTACCGTTTATTCTTGATAAGAGCACAATGTTAATGGTTACCAAGTTCATGCATAATCCACAAGAACTCAAAGATTTTATTGGCACAATTATTTTGGCTAAAAACAATGCTGTTAAAACTTTTAGAACTAAAAATGAGCAATCTGGTATTGATACTACTGGCATTGGCGCTAGCTTTGAAATAGTTAATTATACGGGCTCAGGTGATGTTATTTCCCACGGCTCGTTGTTAAAAGACCGAATTAATAAGACAGTGTATCGTTTCTTTAACCGTTGCCGTGCTAATGAGGGCGATCCTAAACAGGCTATTAAAAATCCACGTGGTTATTTATATAAGGCTATTTATAAAACTGTGGTTAAGGATTTAAATGACCAACTTGAAAAGCACCATGACAGACAGACTGTAACTGCTTAAAAGCTAGTTAAAATTTGTTTGACATAATTTACTGTGCTTTTTTAGTAATTGCTCTACTTAATACGCCTTCAAAATATGTTCCTATTTGTTATTCTCTTTTATGCAAACTAGCATTTATCATCTTTTTATCCTTTTCAGAACCGTAATACCTTTAGTATTTCTAAAAGCACTTAGCACTTTCATCCGGAATATGTATTACAGGTAAGGCTTTATAATTGGCCTTAATTTTTATCCTTTTAACTTTATATCTCGTTTTTCAAGAGTCTTAATTTGAAAATCAAGCTCTTTTTTGCTGTCAGCATCTAGCTGATCATGGAAGACCTGGAATAATAAATCGATTGCTTCTTTTTGGCTAGCAGTGTAACCGAGGGTCATCAATGCCTGCAGCTTGTTTCTTGAATGATTAGTAATTTTTAAATTTGTGTCGAAAGTTACTTCGTTTAGCTTAGATGATTTTTTTTCTTTTAAATCGTCTAAACTTGCAATTTTTTTCGGTTGTAAGTCTTTAAAGTTTCGATTACTTTTGATTAAACTCATTATTTGCTCATTCCTATTCTATCAAGAATCTCATCCGTTACTTGCTTATAAACAGCAAAAACTTTTTTATCATATCGTTGGCTAGTTGTAATTCCAGTAATTCCGTAGCGTTTTAATCGTTGCATTGAGTGAATTGCTGTAGGTAAAATATTTTCTTTTCCAAAATACTTAATGGCGTTGTTCATGGTAGTTTCATCAACTGGCGCGCCTGCTTGAATTAATACAGCGAGAATACCGATGACATCAAGTCTAGGAGCTTTATAAGTATTAACAATATCGTCTTGAATGTAGTCAATAAATGCTGAAGCACCATCAAGTGATTGCTGTTGTGTTTGCATGACTACTAAGCACCAATCAGAAGCATAAAGGGCAGCATCGGTAATTAGTGAAATTGTAGGTGGAATATCTACAATTACAAAGTCATACTTTTCTGCTACAGGTTCAATTAGCTTACTAAGATATTGAACTCTGTCAGTGTAATCTTTAAACATTTTTTCCATAAATCTAGGAAATAATGCGAAATCTGGAGCTGATCCCATTAGGTCTAAATTTTCTTTGATATTAATAATAGACTTAGTTAAATCTTTGTCCTGAACGGCCACCATTAAAGATGAATCAAAATGCGCTAGTTCATCGTCAATGTTTGCTTTAGTTTTGAGCAGAATATTTGTTGCATTGGCCTGCGGATCTAAATCCATCAGCAAAGTTTTATAATTTCTTTTTGATAATTCATAAGCAACCTGGACAGCATTTGTAGTCTTGCCCACCCCACCTTTAAAGTTACCAAAAGTAATAATCTGTGTCATAAAAACCTCCTTAATTTGTTTATGTAGCACACTTTAGTTCTTTAGTGCAAAAGTGCAGTAGTGCAAGTTCGCTATAGTGCTATAGTGCTATATAATATTTTTTACAAATGCTATTAAAGCACGTTTTACTTAGTAGTGCAAGTTCGCCCTAGTGCGATAGTTCTTTAGTGCAAAAGTGCAGTAGTGCAAGTTCGCTATAGTGCTATAGTGCAGTAGTGCTTTTAAAAAATACACTTGTTTTTTTCATCTAATATCTGTATAATCACATGCATAAAGAAAAAGCTCCTTTCGGGTTAGCTTTGAGAGCGACCCACAGGAGCAAAATAAATTTGAATAAAGAAAAAGCCACCCAGTGACCAAACTGGATAGCCCAAAATCCTTAATAACGGGTTAATTATACAGCGTTTTTGCTGATGCTGTCAATGTGGTGATTTTCGCAGTCAGGGGGACAAGCCTGGCAAGCAATGACAAGTCATAGGGCTTACTCTTCGAGAGCGGACAGCCGTTCTATGATAAGGTTCAGCAAAAGGGGACAGGTTACCGCAATTAGCCGCTTCAATAAATTAGTTGCGCACTCAGCGTATTTAGCTGCTTTGCGACACTGGGTGAGGTTCGTGCTTCCCGCCAAGGAATTAAAAAACTCTGGTTTAAAAAAGCATGGTGGTTTAATGGGGTTGAAAAACCTGGGGCTGATAATTGTCTGAGATTGAGGGCATTAATTCAATCAAGATTATCAGTCGGTTGTTAGATCAACTAAGAAGTAAAGCAGCTTTCGACGGTGCGAAGGGGCAGAAGCCATTCGTTTTTTTTGATTGATGAGACTTCTTTTCTTTCTGTTAAAAACAGGGAGAAGTTGTCTCAAATGCTCTGCTAACAAAAGTCATTCTGGTTATCCACAGAGCTGATTTTACGTTTGAATTCTTTCCACAGTTGCGAGCAAGGTCTGCGTTAGTTTTGACTAGATTTGTAACTTTTTGATTTCTATTTGAGATTTTGGAGGATTAGGTCGGGTTGGTCGATGGATTGCTGCAGATTTGGTTGAATTGAAGTAGCAATAGAAATGAAAAGTAAGAAAATAGCTGAAAAGTAGCCTTTGAGTGCAGGAACGAGAAGCTTGAAGTCTGCTGAAAATAGCAATGAAAGAACCATTTTGGAGATTGGATGCTCTGAAGTGGTCTTTTTTGAATGAATGATATTGTCGCAAATAAAGGTGTGTAGTGAGTTTTAGCGCTCAAAATGTAAAAGATATACTGAGATGTTGCTTTTAGGCTATAGGAGGCTAATATGAGCTCTCAGGGCGATTTGCATTTGCATTGTTTGAGTATAAGGTTCAATTTGCCGGTTTTATTTGAGCAAATTAGGGTATTATTAGCATAAAAGATAATTCACAGTTTTTCGATTATTTTCGAATTTATTCGATTTAATTTGAATGTTCGTTTTAAGGAAGGTGGCATGAATGATTAAGACTGTAAATGAAATTGCTTCTGGACTAGTGAAGAATAAGAAGGATCTGGTCAGAGAAAAACAGCGGGTTCGTGATGAGATTAAAAGGCAGCAGATTAAGACGCAAAAGGAGAAAAATCGCTTCGTTGTTTCTGATGAAGATGCTGCAAAGATTGCTGATGCATTGAGAGATAAAGCATCTTCGAATAAAGATGATGAATTGACGGCTTTAAGGAAGAAGTATGCCCTTTTACAGCAAGAAAATGAACAAGTAACGAAGGAAAATCAAAGATTAAGTTCGAAGATTGAGAAGTATGCGGACGATTTCAAAGATTTGAATGTGAAGCAGTTGCAGCTGAATAATCAGCAGCAACAATTGCAGGCTAGGATCTTGGAACAGACAAAAGAATTAAAAGATTCACAACAAAAGCTGCTGGAAGATGCTGAGAAGCGCTCTGAGCTGCAGGATAAAGTTGATAAGGTGACAAATGCATCATTGTGGCAACGGATCACCGGGCATTTTGAATGATTTTACAGATTTCTGTTTACTTGAAACATATTATGACCAGCTAATTGTTTGTTACATGATGTAGAAATTGTTTGATGTAACTTTGTATCTGAACTCATATGACAAAGTTATTTTCATTAATAATTTTCTTTTGACGTAATTGTATTGCTCTATCATAAATTGCAAACCAAAAATCACGCTCACTTTGAATAGGGGCCTGATCAATTCTGGCTTTCAATTCATAGTAGTTGATATTTTCGATCTTGTTTTCTAATTCAGTAGTTTCTGGAAAATTCATAATTACCCTCTTGTATTGTTTTTTTATAAATCACTTAACCTGTATTCCCACTTAGTAAAGAGCATAAGGGAAATCTGACCCCACACCTTGTGCCAAGGTGTGCTGGGCCTGGTTGTACCAGGCAATTTTCTTATTGTTAAACTGGGGACAGTTTATCTTAATTTGATGAACAAATCACCAAATATAATCTATATATCTGCTGATTTGAATAGTTTTGGTGACCTTATCACCAAGATGTTATTAAACTACTGCGTTATTTTTAATAGCAGTAATCTTGTCTTTATTTTCTTTAATTGACGAGTTTTGAATAAGCCTTACTTATTTTAAGTTCTAATGTCTGATTTATCTGTATCAATTTGTTGTTCAATATCATCTCTTCCAGAATTAATTGGTTCAATTTTTTTGCAACTGAATCTGCTATTCGTCCATTCCTAATTTATTCTTATAAAATAAGTTGAACAAAAAAAGCGATAATTAAAGCTATCGTCTTTTTGTGTGTAAAATTTTTATAAATTTATTTAATACAACATATATGCCAATAGCAATCCAAAATACTGATAACAGGATTAGCCATTTATCATGAATTATAATGCCGTAAACAAGCAGTAGCACAAAAAAAATCAATGCCCAGAAAGTTTTCATTTTTAAAATTGTCTTGAAATTTTCCATTTAATTACCTTTTTCAATATATTTACTTATTTAAATTTAATAATTGTGGTTCTCAAATCGTTAGTAATAGTGAGGACACGTTTTAGAAGAAGTGAACTGCTATAAGGAGAAGAACTCTCCTACCTAATTTTAGGTAAAAAAAGAGCGTTAAACGCGAGACCGTCTAACACCCAATCACAACAAATGAGATAGCTAATCTCATTGCTCTTAGCTAGAGAGCTTTTGTTAACATCCATTTATATTATAACCGATTTGTAGAATGAGTACAAAGCATGTAGTAAAACAGGTAAAATATTTATTGGAGTTGAAGAATTAGCTACTCTTCAATAAGCTCCAAAAGGCGGTGAGAGCAATGTTAACATCCATTGCAAAACTGGTGGTCACTTTGGTGATCTTTCCAGTTGTAGCACACGTGTTATGCAAGATGCTTGATAAGCATTTTTTTGATAAGAAATAGCTGTTAAACAGCAAACACGGTAAAGCATAGTTTTAAAACTATGCTTTTTTGGTAATTGGTCTAATTGTGAAATTTAAAAAAACTGCAAAACAAAAGCCCGATTTCTCGGGCTTTCTTATGCTATACGACTTTGCTTTCACAAGTGGCTGCTTTTATCAGCGGCTAAATGCTAATCTAGCAGCTGTTTTTCATTAACTGCGGATTATGTGCATTATGTAAACCTCAATATGGTATAGATGAAATATATAAATTTTAGCTCCAGGTTAATTCATACATCTTATTAGCAACAGTCTTATTTTTACCACCAACATTAGCGTGATATGCAACTGTTAACCAGATATGATCTTCACCGATTACCTGAATGCCTTCTACCTCAGAATGTTTACCACTAATATCTAATCCACCAAATGAACTTAAATTAATTGAAAGCCACTTACTTTGATCGCTACGTGCATAATATGGAATTTTAATTATCTGCTTATGATGTGCTTGGTAAATGCCATTATTAAAATCTGGCTTTTTTTGACTAGAAATATAAATATTACTATTGTCATCTAGATCATAGCCTTGGATAGAGTTTATAAGTCCCTTTTGCTTGGTTGTAGTAATTAAATTTTTAGTGGAAAAACTTTCTATATAGCTAAAATTGCCAATATTTACGGGATCTGTGCTTGAACGATTAAGAGCTGCATTAATAGTATTTAGATCGTAAATAGTAAAATAACCATTACCAGCATTATCGACAGTTGCGAGTAAAAATTTAGTATGATTTGGAGAAACTGCGGCTTCTGAGCGTTTCATATCAGTACCGTTATATCTTGTTCCATCAACCTTTAATCCGCTTCCTGCACGGTTAAGGTAACCTAAACGTGGGAAATCTGTATTATACCCATGTGTACCGCTTTGTGTTTTAATATCAACACGTGCAATTTGTTTAGCCCAGTGCCCATTAGCCGTACTTGAAGGCTCCGTACCAATAAACCATTTGTCTTTATTACCTGAATATTCCCAAGTTTGTGTATGGCCGGCTGCACTATTAACCAACTCCAAAATTTTGGTAGAGACATTGCCCGCTTTCCCTCTTAAGACGAATGTGTCCTGTTGATTATTGCGTAATTGAAGTGCATAAGCGTATGTTTTTCCCATATTTCCTTTTTGCACTGCAGATCTGTGTCCTGTATTTAAGTCGAATTTTTTATTAATTAAAATATTTGTAATTTCTATCATGTCAAGTCTCCTTTACTTTAATTTTAAGAACATATGTTCTTAAAATGATTATATCATTTTGGAACTTATTGTCAAACATATGTTCGAAAAACAAAAAGAGATATGGCTTAATAACTATCTCTCTTACTTATTAATACTTATAAATTGAAACTTGAAGGCAATAAAACTAGTCAGATTCCTTGTGAGCTCTGACTTTTTTAATGCCCACTTGTGTTTTATTTGGTTCACGCCATATATTTTTGAATGAAGCCAGGTAATAGTTTAATAAATTTGCTTATTATTTGGTCTACCTCTTTTGTAATTTGCTCCTTGACTTCTTTCAATGCCGATAACAGGTAGCCCAATGCTTTTTCGAAAGCTAAATCTGGCAAAGCGTGATTGGATCATCCAATTGATCACCATGAGCAGGCTAACTAAGGAATGACGTTTAAAGTTAACTTTCTTGCTCAGATCAGCTAGATCAATTAGCTTAGTAAAAGCAGAAATTAAAGAACAAGTATCTTTTTCTTGATTGATTTGCGATATACTTTTCATAGCGTAAGATCTCTTTTAACTTTGATTTTGACACTTAAAGTATAACGCAGAGAGGTCTTGCGTTTTTATTTTTGTACTAAAAAAGCTAGAAATCACGCTCTTTTTGCGTAATTTCTAGCTTTCAAATTTCAGTTATAAATTAATCCTTTAGATTGTTTAATTTGTTAATTGCTGTATTTATATTACGAATGGCCTCTTTTACTTCTGCAAGATTAGATGTATTTGCCTCATTTACTTTTTTACCACTTGTAATAGCATTATCGTAATCATAAGCTAGTTTCTTATAAGCCTGTGATTTTGTAAGAGCTAATTTGTATTTTTTACTAGATGTAAATTCTGGCTTACTATCAATTAGTTTTTGTAATTCTTGTTTATCAAAATCTGTTGCAAGCTTAGCATCCGCTTTTGCCTCTACTTGCGAGTTTACTGCAGCAGGCATTGGCTTACTGTTTTTAAAAAGACTGACATCAGATGCTTTAATGAAGCCATGCCAAGAATTTACTAGACGATAAAACAATTCCGTCTTATTTTCTTGGGGAATCCAAATGTAAACAGCTTCATCTACATTGACAAAGTTTCCTTTAATTAAATGCTTGCTAAAATTTTTTTCTCCTTTAATGGAATAAACATAAGCTTTTTCTTTTAAGAATGCACTTGGATACACAAAATAACTATCTAAATTTGCTTTTATTTTTTCTTTAAGACTGTAAGAACCAATAAATTGATTATCTTGATTGGCAATCTTGTATAAGATGTTTCCCACATTGCTTGTGTCTAATTCGCCTACGAGTTTTATTTTTTTACCATTTTTGATATATCTCCCAGTAGGTAACACATCAGAACTTAAAACAGGAATTCTTTTTCCTTGCACTGCCCTTACAGTTATTGTTATCCATTGAGAAAATAAAAGCTGATGATTTACCGTTTCAATATTTGCAGTTTTAATATATCTATTATTACTAATTTTATAAAAAGCATGCCCCTTAATAATGCAATATGGAAGCCAAATTTTGGTGCCGTCTTTTTCACGTAAGTAGTATTTTTTATTAACTGAAAGCTTTTTTATTTTACCAATACATTTGACAGATTGTCCCTTTTTAAAATAGGTCTTTCTACTTGAGGAAGAAAGTTTTTGCCCTTTTTTATTATAAATATAAGCACCATGAGCTAATTTTAAAGTATTAATATTCGAAGTAGCAGCCAATACACTAGATCCATCTTGTATAAGCAGTGGAATACCAGTTAGAATTATAGATAAAAGAACGATAATTTTTTTATTTAATTTCATATAAAATTCACCTCAAAATTTATAATAACATCATCTTAATTATAGTTCATTCATTAACAATAATTTAATTAAATATTATTTTTGTCCTTTTTACAAACATGCGTTTGCATAAAGCGAACATATGTGCTATATTTGCTGCATAATAAAAATATAAGAAAAACAATAGGCGATGTGAAAAAATGATAATTTTAATCTATATTAATTATGAGTGTACTGAAAAGAGAACATAAAAATGAAAGAGTATCCAAAAATTTCACTTCTTACAGAAATAAGTGGTGGGTATGATGTTGTTATTCAAGCGAGTAATATAGCAAACAATAATATTTATGCATTGCAACTTCGTTCTGATCAACAAGATACATATGTAATTAAAGGGTCTAAAACATCAGGAAAAATGAATAAGATGCCAAGATTAGTTTTATCTGGCACTGACAATGATACTGCTGGAGGTATTACTCAAACTTTAAAATATACCGGTAATAATTCATGGTTTATTGGTACCAATCAAAGTGCTAATGGATATGATATAGAAATTGCACAAGTATGCTTTCCCGTGTCAGGCAGAGTAGCATACCATTCACATAAAGAATTACCAAGATTATCGTATCTTAATCGTGCTGGTCAAGAATTCGGTTTAGCATATAACGATAAGAATATAAAACATGTCGAGGCAGCTGTTTCACCTGATTATCAAGAATTACTTATTGCAAGTGTTGATAAAAGCGGTAATGGTTATTTTTCAATTTATGATATGAATGAAGTTAGTTCTGTACTAGATGAGGTAAATGTACCTGGAACAGTAGAAAAGGATGTTATGATTACTGAATTATCATGTAAATATGCTCCTAATTCACCAATGGACACTAGAGAAAAAAGAAATGTTATAGAAATTCCTTGGAATTATCCTATGAACAGTTGGCCTAGCAATCCTGATTCTTGGAAAAAAGCTAATTTTTCCGAAGCATCAATAGATATTTCAGGATATATTTCTGAATTTAAGAGTATTCAAGTCACAGATTATAATATGTACTTAACGGTTTCATATCATAATAAACTTACTAACTTAAAAGCGGATAAGCACCGAATTTATAAGATTGAATGGAATTAACTTAAAAATGATATTGAATTTAATAGATAGGCAACTACTTGTAGTTCGAATTAGTCCATAAATGTAAAAAGGGAAACAAGCAAGATGAGCAAAACCATTCTAATACTATTGACCTCTACCGCCTTTGGTGGGCTTGTTTCAATACTAATCAACTTCTATCAATGGCACGTAAAGTCAAAACATAAAACTGATGAAGAAGAGCGAAAGCAATTATATGATGATGTGCAATATTATCATACGAAATATCGTAATGACGAAGATGAAATCGACCATTTAAAAGAAGAAATTCGACAATTAAAAGAAGCTCAAGCTTTAGCGGAAACTTCTGAAAAGGAGGAAAGTGAAAATAATGCAAAACATAAACTTTTTCATTGAAACGGCCATAATTATTATTGCTTTCTTGTTTGTAGGGTTATATCCCTACATTCAGGAACATAATAAGCCATTAGCTGACAAATTAGATATTTGGTACCAGATTGCTCAAGTCTTAGTAAATAATGAAACAACTAAGACTGAGAAAGCTGGCGCAGAAAAGAAACAGACCGCTACTACAGCCTTAGTTAACCAGGCTAAACAATTAAAGGTACCATTAGAAAAAAATGTGGCAGCTGGTTTAGTTCAAGCTGCATATGACAAGTCTCAACAGAGTAATTCAACGACTAAATTACCTGATACAATGGGCTTTGTTTCAGATAACAAACAAGGTAGTGATTAGATGTTAAACGGAGTAGATTTAGCCAGCCCTTATCAAACTGGTTTTCCAAAATTAGGACAAGACTTTGTCATTGTTAAATTTACTGAAGGAACCTATTACACTAATCCTGATCGGATAACACAAATAGCAACGGCCGAGTTAAAGGCTGCCTACCATTTTACTGCCGGGACAGATGTAATTGCTGAAGCCAATTTTTTCTTACAAACATTTAAACCTTATATAGGACAGGCGATCCCTGTCCTTGATTACGAGGGTACTGCTCTTAATAAATGGACGCCGACACAGGTTGAACAATGGTTAGATTATGTCTATCAAAAAACAGATACTAAGCCTTGGCTTTACATGGCATTGAGTACAGAAAATAGCAAAAATTGGGCCTCAGTTGCCGCTAAATATCCCTTGTGGGTCGCGCAATACAATAATGGCATTACCACTGGCTTTCAGCCGCGTAATTTGTATGGCAAATTAGCCCATCAATGGAATTGGGCTGCTTTTCAATATGCTGGTGGCAACGGCCGGCTAGCCGGTTGGGGTAACGGCCAAAAAGCTGTTGACCTTGATGTCTGTTATTGGACTAAGGAACAATGGCAATTTTGGGTAAATAAAAGCTCAACGGATATTGTTTCTCTGCATCCAGTGGTCAAGTGGAATGTCAATAGGGTGTTCGTTGTAACCACACCAACAGGCTGCAATTTGTACGATAGCCCTGATCTAACTAAAATAATTAAGCACTTAAATTATGGTTCCAGCTGGGCTGTGCTTGCGGAAAAAGATGGGGCTTTAGAATTAGGCAAAAATCAATGGGTCGACGGTCGTGATGGTTTTAGTAAGAGTAATCCATTAGCAACGCATGACAAATTATCAGGACAGCTTAAAATAATTGCAGCAAATACTTATTCACTGTATAAGCCAGCTGACAATGCTACAAAGGCTGATAAATTGACGCTTAATCAGTTATACGATGTAACTGGACGACAAAATAAATTTTTTATGTTACAAGAACAATTTAATGGCCAGACAGTTTATGTATCAGGAGATAATGCTTATGTAGTTTTGTAGGATTCTTGGATTATTACAACTAAATTGGTTTAGAATGCTGCTCTCAACACTAGACTTAATAAATTAGCCGTGAGATAGATTTTGGCAACAAAAAACCGACTTAGAAAATAAATTTCTCAGTCGGTTTATTGCATTATCGCAAATTATGCTATAATTTCTTTAATTAAAAAGTACCCAATGTGTTCTAACTTGAAACCCTAGACACGATTGATTGGGAGCTACTTCTTAAGGTATTATACCAGAAAACCTTAAAAAATAAACCTAAAGAAATTAAAATAGCTCCTCAATCTATCTCTCAGGGTACTTTCCCTAGGCAGATTAAGGAGTTTTATTATGTCAAAAAATAATTTTTACAATGTTAAAACCGAATA
>NZ_JAQTHU010000004.1 GCF_029433255.1 Lactobacillus sp. ESL0791
AAGAGTATCCAGTATTTTTCTAAAAAGTATAATGCATTAAGATAGCTTTTTAATATTAAATTTAGAATATTTTCGACCATCAAGATTTTTGGTGGTCTTTTTTTAGTTGCAATATAATTTGTTTAAAAGTTTATCAATTTCTTGATCTTGGCTGTTACTGTTAGCTTTATTATACGAATTTGACAGTCCAATTATTCAACTTGATTTACGTAAAAGTGCAGAGAATCTCCTTCTCAACAAAATTTTTTGTTTTAATTTTCATTTTTTATGCTATGATTACGTTATCAATGCAAATAAAAAGTGCCCTCATTTGAAATGAGGGCATGAAAAAAGCTAATCCTACAACTTTGGACGGTTCCAGATTAGCTTCAACTCAAAGATAAGTATATCAAGAATACAAAAAAATTCAAGAGTTGAAGTTAAGAAAACCACCGAACTAGATTAGCCGGTGGTTTTTAATTATCTAAATTACCGTTATCAGCTGAACCAACAGGACAAAGTTGTAAAAAGGGACAGGTGTAATAGGGCCATATCAAGTAATAAATCTATTTCCGAAAACATGTAACGAATGAAGTGGGGCAAGTGGCGGTGACGACCAGCAGTAGCAAACCAGGTCAGGGCGGTACAGACGACTACTAGGTATTCGAATTAAATCATTTGTAAGGAGAATATTTAGCAGTGGAACATACGGCAGTAGCAAGCAGAACATAGCACACTGTGCTATTGACTGGGGTTAGTATATGGCGTTGCCCAGAAACTTCTAGATCATGACTAAGTGACAAAAAACAACGGCAATTGCTACTGTGCAGGGCGTTTTTTAGCTTAAATGTGTGTCGGTGTAAAAGCCGAAATTGGTAACCAACAATTGCGAAAAAGTTAGTTAGATATTTTCTTCTCCTTATTGCAAGGGGAAAATACCTAACTAACCGCTTCGCGGTTGTCTAGAATATTTAATGGGGCAAGTCTAGGCCAATGATAGTAGTAAAGTGAGAATAGAAATGTATATAAGTAAGTAGATAATGTGGGGAGAAGAAGAATTAAGAGGATAATTAGAATAGTTGTTGTTATTGGAGGATTGGTGAAGGATGTAGTGGCAGAATAGAAGAGGAAAGTGGCATGAATTCGAGCTGTAAGAAATGAGCTAAAGTTGAGATAGAACGGCGAATGATGCTTGTTTTGTAGTTGGTTGCTGGGTAATGGTAGTGTGTGCAGAGTGTTTTAGCGCGTGAGATGTTTAGAGATACTGGAAGGCTGTTGTTGGCCTGTAGGAGGTTAATATGAGTTCTCAGGGCGATGTGTATTTGCCGGCTGCTTTAATTGTGTTGGGAAAATTGTCTGTTTTGTTTTCGCAAATCGGCGTATTATTGATCTTAAAGATAATTCACAGTTTTTCGATTATTTTCGAATTTATTCGATTTAATTTGAATGTTCATTTTAAGGAAGGTGGCATGAATGGTTAAGACTGTAAATGAAATTGCTTCTGGACTAGTAAAGAATAAGAAGGATCTGGTCAGAGAAAAACAACGGGTTCGTGATGAAATTAAGAGACAGCAGATTAAGACGCAAAAGGAGAAAAATCGCTTCGTTGTTTCTGATAAAGATGCTGCAAAGATTGCTGATGCGTTGAGAGATAAAGCATCTTCGAATAAAGATGATGAGTTGGCTGTTTTAAAGAAGAAGTATGCACTTTTGCAGCAGGAAAATGAACAGGTAACGAAGGAAAATCAAAGATTAAGTTCGAAGATTGAGAAGTATGCGGATGATTTTAAAGATTTGAATGATAAACAGCTGCAGCTGAATAATCAACAGCAGCAATTGCAGGCCAGGATCTTGGAACAGACCAAAGAATTGAAGGATTCACAACAAAAGCTGCTGGAAGCTGCTGAGAAACGCTCTGAGCTGCAGGATAAAGTTGATAAGGTGACAAATGCATCATTGTGGCAACGGATCACCGGACATTTTGATTGATATGGTATGTAAAAGGAGCCCCGAAATGAAGCTTGGCTAGTTCGAGACGAAACGGAAGACGGCTTTGCCGGCTGAAGCGTCGAGAATAGACTTGCGCAATGGAGGGGCTCCTTTTTTGTTTGTTTTAAAAATAAAAAGCCAAGTAGTAGCTCTCTCGCTTCCAATGTGTCTTGATATTGCTCTCCAGCCAGCAAGCTGTCTTTCGTTTAGCAATATCAAGCCGCAAAGGTCACTTCAAGAGTTACTACTTGGGTCTGTCTACCGCACCTTGATATGTTGACCAGGGACAACCAAGTCGTCATATTTGGCGCTATTTAATTTTAAGAGGTCAGGCAGCCAGATGTCATAAAGTGTGGCCACCGTCACCCAGGTGTCGCCAGGCTTGGCAATATACTCGTCATCGAGCCAGGACAGCTGGAAGCCGCTGTTGCCCGTGTAAAAGCCGTAAAAGTCATAACCAAGATACTGGGTGTGGTTTGCGAACGTGTTGGTATAAATCCAGGTTCCGGCATTCTTGACGCCAGCATTTAAGCTGCCGGGATTGAAGATAGTGAGGTTATAACCTTTTGCAACATCTTCGAATTTCTGCAAGTAGTTTTTGTTGAAAGTAATGTCAATCTTGGCCTTGTCGACAAAGCAAGCAATGTAGCGCAATAATTCCTGCAGCTTTTCTTCACGCTTGTTTACTGTATTTGAATGCATACAGAAGATTACGACTTTGGCAGCGCTACTGTAGCCCAATTTTTTGTAAGTGCGATAAAAACAGCGGGCATCGTCCAGTGGATTAGTTAAGTCGGTGATCAGCCCCGCATGGGCACTCATACCGGCTTTTTTTGCGGCTTTGGTATGTTTTTCCGCGACTTCATAAGTTTTAACGCCGCTTAAATGCAGACAAATGATCATACTTTTGACATGATGCTTCAACAGTTCTTGATAATGCTCGGGATTGCTGGGCGTCATCGACGTGGCCCAGGCGATGCGGGGATATGTGCTCATACGGGGACCTCCTTTTTAAATAAGCTGACAGCATCGTTGTGCTTCTGTGTGAGCCGACTACCGCCGGCAACGATCGTTTTCCTTAGCCAGGTCATATCACCCTCATAGGCCTTTAAAATGGCCGCCATGGTCGGGGCCACCTGACGATCAACCCAGGCAGTCATCTGTTCGATTGATGCACTTTCTTTTTTGATTGTCAGCTGCAATTTTTCGACGTCGGCCAGCAGCTGATCCCACCAAGATGCGCTGGGCCACCTGGCTTTGTTTTGGTCAGTTGCCGGAGTAACGAAGCGTAAATACTGTCTGAGCGTCCCTCTCAGCACGTGCCCCAGGCTTTTATGGCCGTCAATCAGGTGTTCGACGAGTTTTTTGGCGCGATCTTTGCGATAGACGAGTTCTAAACGGGTCCAATTTTTTGGTGCATTATCGAACACTTGTTTGGTATTGGCCTTTCTTTCCAAACTTTTATCGTAAATGCGGCAGAACAGGTCGGATGCCTGGGAACCGAAGTACATTGTGCGGCCCAAAAATTCACCGGTAGCAGTCTGCCGCGAGTTGATTTCGTCCCATTTGCTCCAGCGCGAAGTGAAGTAGCCGGCAAGAGCTGCCTGATTGATACGGCCGTAGTTAATGATCTTTGATTCGTAATCATCGATGGCCAGGTCGATGCGTGAGAAGTTGATATGATCCATAGAATAAAGTTTGCCAATCAAGGCCAGCAGGTCATGGTTGACCGAGTAATGGCGGCAGCCCTGACCGGTAATCATGACATGAATGCCGGTTTCGCTTTTGGTCTGCGAATTTTCTGTGATTTCCTTATCTGGGGTGGTGAACATGATAAAAATACTACCGTCCTGCCACTTGAGTTGGTTGTGGTAGCCGAAACGACCCTTGCTTAAAGGGGTGAAGGAAGCAAAGTTTAAGCCTAAAAGTTGGAAAACGAATTTTAAATTGGCCTCAAGCACGGTAAACTCAAGCCAGTCAATGATTACAGAGAGCATATTTATTCTTTCTATGTGTTTGGCTGTATTTATTACCCCCCTATTAGTACCGGGGGGTGATACATACGAGCAAGTTAATTTTCTTAAGTAATTTCATCAACATGGGGCTTCGCCCCAAACCCCACGCTCGCCGCTGGGCAGGAAGAACAATTTTTGTTCTTCCGCCAAAAAGCTTATGAGTTAGAGAAGCTGTCAATTCCTTATCCTCCCAAGCTGCGCTTGGTCCGGTACCATTGACAGCTGTTTAAGTTAAAAATAATTAGTTAGCAAGAAATTAATTGCTTCTTGCTGGGTCCTGCAAAAATTGTGCGTTTTGGGCCACCACCGTGTGATAGTAGCGGCTCTTATTGGTTTCCTTATCAATTGACTGGCTGACCTGCAATCGTCCCTGAACTAAAATTTGGCGGCCTTTGCCGCAATACTTATTGACGGCAGCTGCCAGTTTGTCGAAGGCAACGCAGCGGATAAAATCAGCTTCCTGGCGGTCATTCTTGCGTGGGACGGCCACCACAAACCAGACATAAGGCTGACCTTGTGCGCTTTTCTTTAAAATTGGTTCTTGTGACAATCTACCTAATAACTTGATATCATTCATTATTTTTCTCCTATATTTCAGCTCTAATGCTGCTTAAATCGGTAATTGCGGACTGGGCATAGTGTGCGGTCATTGCTAGGCTCTTGTGGCCTAATAAAAATTGGGTTGTGGTCATCGGAACACCCTGCTCCGTCAGCAAAGCGGCAAAGGTGTGTCGCAAGAGGTGGCATCTAAAGGTAATGCCGGTCTTTTGGGCAAACTTGGTCGCATAGCCTTGCAGTGTCCGTTTGGACAGCCGGAAAAGTGGCCGATTGTCAATCGTTAGCGTCTTGCGGTACTCCCAGACGATTCTGGCCGCTGTTTGATCGACAATCGGAATGCAGCGGTCACTGCCCCACTTGGCGTCGTGAATGTCGACATAAACTGACTTGCCACGCAGGCTGACGTCAACCGGTCGTAAATGGGCGGCTTCGCCAACCCGGCAGCCGGTGCCCAGCATCAGCCAAAAAGCGGCGCGGGCATTTTCTTGCAGGCTATTAACGTAATCCTTAAATATGGCCAATTCTTCGTCATTTAATCGCCGAATACGCCTGGTTTCGGTCGATTTAGGAAAATAATCTTGGGTGACGATAACGGCAGGCAGGATCCCTTGTTTGACTAACCACTTATTAAATACGACAAAAGTCGCTAATTTATTTTTTACAGTTTGTGTTTTTTGCCCTTTCTTTTGCAGATAACGGATAAAATCCAGGACATCTGCTCCGGTTATGTCCTGCAAAGTGATTTTTTCTGTAGCAAGAAAGGTGCCTAATTCGGCCAGGCGGATCTCGTACTCTTTAATTGTCCCAGGTGCCCGGCCCTCTAAGAGTTTGTCCGCAATGAATTTTTTGACGATTTCTTCGAATTGCATAAATATTTAAATTTGTCGTGTCCTTACACCAGGTTCCTTGTGTGTTGACTTAATTGCGCTAGCCAGCTGATTAACGGCATCGGTCAGCCCATCGAGCTTATTTTCGATGCGCATAATCAGCAAAATCGCAATGGCCACACCGGCAGCCTGGTCCAGGATCAGTTTTAATAGCTCCAAATTAACCTCCTTGCTGGATAATCGCGCCCACGTTTTGCGCGCAAACTTTGCAGAGGTCAAGGGAGCCGACAATCATGCTTGACGTTTCCGCATTGTGTACGTCCAGCCGGTAATGCACGTCCTTGACCCGTTTGCAGAGTTCGCACTTCTTGTACATTGGCTGCGAATATTCCGCCAGAATAAAGAATTTGTTCATGGTTCTCCTTAAAAATAAAAGGCAAGGGTGCTGCCCTTGCCTTGATTAACTTAACTGTTAAGCATTTTTAGCATCTTCGATGTTAAAGATGTTGTCAGTCGCAGTTGTGTAGTACTTGGCACCAACAACTGAATTGTAAATCACGACCTCGCCAAGGCCGAAAGCCTTGGCAGCAGCAATCTTATCCATTGCAGCCTTGACGGTTGCTTCGTCCAAACCATCTTTGGGATTGCTGATCGTAATTGTTTTGTTTGTATTGTGCGAGTTAGCAAAGACTAACTTTAATACCTTTTTAGCCATAATATCTCCTTTCTAAATTATTCAGCTTCAATTAAGTGGGCATTGTCAACCTGTGTTAATGTCACAGCAGTTAAAACGCCGTCAGTAAGGCTCTCAAGCGCTTCGACAACTTGGCCAACCTGGGTATCAGTGGCATCTTCCTTAAGATGAGCCAGTGACATGTCAGTTTTGCCGTCATCTGTCGCATAGGTCAGCTTGATCTTGCGTGAATCGAAGGCAGTTTCTAACGTCTTCATAAATTTTCCTCCTTTGTGAAATAGACTAATGATGGGGAATTTGTAGCACAAAAAAAGCAGTGATACTTTCCCACTCGTTTAAAACGCGCGTGCATCATTGCTTGCTTTTCTTTCGAAATAAATTTGTTCTTTCTTGATGTGTCATCAGTATATCGTGGATTGCGATTTAAGGCAAGGACGATTTTGGGACAACAAAAAAAGACGATCCTTCTGGGATCGTCACCGCGCGTTGCAAGTAGTCACCTTGCACTACACGCTCTCTACTTCCTCATACGATGATGAAGTGTTACTTATTCTAGGAAAATTATACCATAGATAAATAAATCTGGTAAACTGATTAAGCACGCTCTGCGCGCCATCTTGAGAGGTCTAGTCAACCTTTCTTTAAAGGAGGTGTTTGTCATGCATGAGTTTGTGTTACTTATTCTACTGTGCTTTCTTTTCGCTAAGGCGGAAGGGATCTTTAATGCCATTAATGACATTTTAGATAAACTGCTAAAACTGTTTAAGTAAGTCGCAGGGAGAAGCCGGGGGTTAACCTCGGCTTTTTCGATTGGTCTAATTGTGAAATTTGAAAAGATTGTAAAATAAAAGCCCGATTTCTCGGGCTTTTTAATCCTATATGACTTTGCTTTCACAAGCGGCTGTTTTTATCAGCGGCTAAATACTAATCTAGCAGCTGTTTTTCATTAACTGCGGATTATGTGCATTATGTTAAGTTATAGGTGGTATATATCAAAAAAGCGCAATCATAATTACATATATTAAATTATTATTAATACGGAATGAATAAACTGGTTATTTGTTGATAAGGATTAAAATTCAGCGTATATTTCATGAAAATTTATTAATTATATTTGGAGATGATTAAAATGAAACGCGAATAATTAATTTCAGACGGCAAGTAAGAAGAGTTGGGTAAATTAACTACTACTCACTCGAATTAATCAAAAATTCAAGGAGCAATAATTATGACATTGAAGAAAACAGTAATTACAGGATTAACAACATTAGCATTGAGTCCAGTCGCAGCAGCACTGGGAAATGGAATTCTTACAACTCAAGTTGTACATGCAGATACTATTACTGCAAATACCCAACAAAGCAATAATGATGAAACTAAAACCTTTTTTACTAATGAAGAATTGTTTGATGTGCTTGAAGCTAAAGGCTATAATGTAAAAAGCATTCTAGGAGAAAAAGAATATCAAGCAGCCTTAACGCAAGATTTAATGCGTAATGGTGGAACGTATGTTTCGACTAACAGTCATGGATTTACTCTTTATGTAAACAGTGCACTTGTTAAAATAGCTGCTTACGGTGGTGCTGGAGCTATTAGTTATGCTTTGTCAACAGTCTTAGTTGCAGCTGGACATCCTTTAGTAGCTGCAACTGCTGCAACAATTATAACTAATGCTGCAGGTAACAATAAGGCTTGTGAGAGAGGAATTTATATAAGATTTAGTAATAAAGGAAATCCAATTACCTGGGGTTGTCAATAAAGAGTAACTTCTGTGTATTATTAAAAAGATAGGAGATACTCAATGAAAAATGAAAGCGAATCTAAAAAAATTAAATATATTACATTCTTTATATATTTTATTGGTTATTTTTTAATTATAGCAATAACAAATATGTTTGATAAACAAATACAACTATTTATTCATAGTATAAATATTTTTAGTAACTTTTCAGACAGCTTAATAAGAATTTTATATCTATTTTTACTATTTTGCGTTTTAGAAAAGCTTTATCAA